>JAIOJV010000075.1 GCA_019911805.1 Gammaproteobacteria bacterium | reverse complement strand
GGCGTGTACCCGGCTGGGTCGCAGACGGATGGGCTGCCCTCTCCCTATAATAGGGTGCCTGGGGATACGCGCCGCCGCATGTGGCGGACGACCTGGCGGAGAGACCGAACGTGAACCAAGCTCAGTGGCAATTCCTGCGGGCGCTGTTGGCCATCCCCACCGCACCCTTCCGCGAACAGCAGGTACGCGCCTTCGCGGAGGCTGCGCTGGATACCTGGGGCGTGCCGCACTGCCGCGATCCGCATGGCAATCTGCTGGTCGGGGTCGCGAGCCCGGCCGCCTACCGACAACTGTTGGCGCTGCGCAGTGAGGTGCCGGTACGTCTGTTCATCGCGCATATGGATCACCCGGGCTTCCACGGCGTGCGCTGGCGGGACGCACAACGGCTCACGATCGCCTGGCACGGCGGTTCACCCGTGAAGCATCTCGCTGGTGCCCGGGTGTGGCTGTCGGCGGGGGCCGGGTATGTCGCTACGGGTGAACTGCGTAACATCGAACTGCATCCCAAGGGCTATGCCATCGGGCGTGCGGAGGTGCGGTTGCCCGCCGCGCATTTGCGGGCGGCCGTACCGCAGGCGCGGCGTCTGTTCGGCGGCTTCGCCTTCCGCGCACCCGTCTGGCGCAGCGGGTCGCGCATCTACACTCAGGCTGCCGACGACCTCGTCGGGGTGTTCGCCATCCTGCAGACGGCACGTGCGCTGTTCCGGCGCCGCGCGACCGAGCGGCCACCCTTCATCGGCCTGCTGACGCGCGCCGAGGAGGTCGGCTTCGTCGGGGCGGTCGCGCACTTCGAGCTCGACTGGCTGCGCCGCCGGCGACCGCTGGTCGCTGTCAGCCTGGAGGCATCGCGCACCCTGCCGGGTGCCGAGATCGGTAAGGGGCCGGTGGTGCGGCTCGGCGACCGCCGTACGGTGTTCGACGCCGATGGCATGCAGGTATTGTCAGAGCTGGCCGGAAAGGTGCTGCCGGGGCGGCATCAGCGGCGCATCATGGATGGTGGTGCCTGTGAGGCGACCGCCGCGACGGCCTTCGGCATCCCGACCATCGGCCTGACGGTGCCGCTCGGCAACTACCATAATCAAGGCCTGGAGGGGGGAGCGGACTGCCCGCGACCGGGCGGACCGGCCCCCGAGTTCGTCCATCTGGATGATGTGCAGGGTCTGCTGACGCTGTGCCGCGCGCTGGTCGACCGGCCGTTACGCTGGGACGACCCCTGGGGTGTGGTACGCGCCCGGCTGCAGCGGAACCGGCGCGCCTATGCGCGCCATCTTACTCGCGATGAGGAATGACACATGCACCCAAAAACCGCATTGGCCACGGAAACACACGGACAGACGCCAAGCAGGGCACACGTTGCGCACAACAGCGCCCCGCGCCCGCCAGGTGCTGCCCCGGGGCTTCACGACGAGGTTTCATTTCAGTGTCCTCCGTATGCTTCCGGGGCTGAAATGAGTTCTTCAGGATGAAGACTGGCGGCCTCAAGGGCCTGCTCGTGGGGCTGGCGGTCCTGTCCGCAACCGGCTGCGCCGGCTTCTGGCAGCCACGGCCAGTACCCTTCGCGGCACCGGACAGCGTGTTGCTGGTGCAGCGCCCGATCGACTTCCCCGCCGGCACGACCCGCGTCTACTTTCAGCACGGTGGACCGGTCACTGAGCGTCAGCTGACCGTGTGGGAGCATCATTGCGCGCTCGCGATCGATCACGCGCTCGATACGGCGGTGACCATCGAGCCCGGTCCGCAATCCATCACACATACGCAACGACGTCGCACCATCGGTGAGTGGGGCTACGGTGTCATGACCTACGAGAACAGTTTTTTCGTCACCCAGGATGCGCGCCCGCTGTATGCGCTCTATTGCGAGCTCTGGACGATGGGTGGCGGCCACGACAATCGCGCGCACATCACGCCGGCAGGGCTCGTCGAGGTGCTCGGCGACTGGCTGTCGCTGACTACCACGGCAGAAATAAACGCAGTTGAATAAAAAAGGCCCGCAGAGCGGGCCGTGGAGATCAACAGGGGGCTTGCAGGCTATCGGAAGCCACTCATTATTGGCTTGAGTGGTCTACTTCTCAGGCAGCCTTTTTCTTTGCGGTCTTTTTCTTTGCAGTCTTTTTCTTCGCAGTCTTCTTCTTCGCGGTCTTTTTAGCGACCTTCTTTTTGGCTACCTTTTTCTTGCCACCCTTCTTGGTGACACGCTTCTTGGCAGCCTTTTTCTTGGCTACCTTCTTCTTTCCGCCCTTCTTGGCGACGCGCTTCTTGGTAACCTTCTTCTTTGCTACCTTCTTTTTGGCGACCTTCTTCTTGGCTGCCTTCTTCTTCGCGACGCGCTTCTTGGCGACCTTCTTACCGACGACCTTACGCTTGGCGGCGACCTTTTTCTTGGTCGCAACCTTCTTCTTGGACGCGGTCTTCTTCTTCCCAGTCTTCTTCTTTACTGCCATGAGGTAACCCTCCTCGTTAATGGTTCGCGCAGACTAACGGCAACCGATTATAGAAACTTTAAAGAAAAACGGAAGATACGGCTGCAAAATAATGTCTCGCTCGACCTTTCGAGGGTAACTCAGGTGGGGCGGTAGAGGATGAAGCTGAAGTCATCCGGTTTGCTCGGCATGTCCGACGCGGTGTCGGTCATGCGTGCGAGCGAATCCAGCCGCAGTGCGTTCGCCCCTCTATTCATAGGTCCGCAGCGCATACGTTCGACGATCTCCTCCAGGTGCAGGTTGTCGAACAGACCGTCGCTGGCGAGCAGTGCGGTGTCGTGCGGGGCGAGTGCGACCGCTGTCCCGATCTCGATGCGCATGTCGGGCGTCCCGATCATGTTGGAGATCAGATGGCGCTCCTCGTGGTGCATGGCCTCCTGTGCGTCCAGAAATCCGGCCTCCACGGCGTAGCCGACGGGGGAGTGCGATACCGTCTGCAGCTTGATGCGACCGCGCTGGCCGCTGACCAGGATCATCGAGTCGCCGACGTGGTAAGGCCGGACCAGGGCGCCCTGGATCTCCAGCAGCGCGAGCGTCGTCGCGGCGCCGACAGCGAGGCCCGTGATGCTGTGATTGGCCTTCTCGATACCGTCCAGGATCGCCTCGCGCAGGCCACCGTTGCCGGGCAGTGCGCTGGCGATGCTGTCGGCGAGACAGTGCACTGCGATGCTGGACGCGTCGGCACCGGCGGGCTGTCCGCCCAGTCCGTCACAGACCACCAGCACGCCGGCGTTGTCGCCCCACGGGATCAGGCCGAGGGCATCCTCGTTGGGGGTCTCCTTGTCGGGGGCGCGCGCGGTGAAGTAGCAGATCTCGCCGCCGGCGAAGCGCAGGACGGCGGGCTCCGGCATGTCGGTGGTGGCGATGATCAGCGCACGGTCCTGTAGCGTGGTGGGCGGCTTCAATCCCATGTGATGTTTTCCAGATACTCCTTCAGCTGACTTGCGCTGCGGAACTTCTTGAGGATCAGGCCACGCTTCAGCCCACAGCAGATGGCCTTGATCTGCGGCGGCTGGCGGGCATAGTGCCGCTTGCCGCCGATGGCGTCGTAGACGATACGGACCAGATCCACGACGTCGTCATGGATGTTCTCCTTCTTCGGCTTGCCCCAGTGGAACAGGTCCAGGAGCTTCAGGTCGAAGCCGATGCCGTGGCGGCGGATGATGATGTTCTCGGCATGCAGGTCGCCGTGGTATTCGTGCAACTGGTGAATGCATTCGATGCCCGACGCCAGGGCGTGCAGCAGATGCAGAGCCTGGAAGGGGCTCAGGCGCTTGCCGGGCTGCTTGTGTAAAAATTCACTGAGCAGGTCGCCCTCGACGAAATCCGAGACCAGAAAACTGATCGGTGTGCCCCGGTAGAGAATGGTCTCCTGGGTGTGGTACTGGATGACGATCGGGCAGTGGCGCAGTTTGTGCAGCTTGCAGGCGTAGAAGGTCGCGGTGCGGTCGCGCGGATTGCGGTGCGGGAAAAAGAACTTGGCCGCGCGGTCGATGCCGGTGGCGCGCTCGCGGACCAGGTAGACCTCGCCCTCCCAGCCGCGCCCCAGGTGCGAGATGACCTCGTACTTGCGCGCCAGGATACGGCCCGGCTGGAAGTCGAAGCGGTCGATCTGCGGTGAGCGGGTGGATGGCGGCATGCGGCGGGGCGCGGAATGGTTGTTTTCTGACTGATTGCTTTATAGTGATGCCGGCAGGCAAAGGCAAGCGATGAGAGAATCCGGGGCATGACCAACTTCTTGGCAACGACACGCGACGCCATCATGGGATTCGTCTGGGATGGCGAGTTACGCAGCCTGCCATGGCCCCGCCGCCTGGTGGTGCGGGCGTTGCGCATGCTCTACGTGCTGGCGCGTGACGTCGCTGCCGGCGATCTCAAC
The DNA here is from genome assembly GCA_019911805.1 of Gammaproteobacteria bacterium. Classification (NCBI taxonomy): domain Bacteria; kingdom Pseudomonadati; phylum Pseudomonadota; class Gammaproteobacteria; species Gammaproteobacteria bacterium. Next base: position 39,662 of record JAIOJV010000075.1, on the reverse strand, counting down.
CTGCGCGCCATGAGCATGGTGTACACCACCCTGCTGTCGGTGGTGCCCCTGCTGGCATTCAGCTTTTCCGTACTCAAGGGTTTTGGCGTCTACAACCAGCTGGAGCCACTGCTGTACCGCTTCATGGAGCCGCTGGGGCCGAAGGGTACGGAGGTCGCCGGCCATGTCATCGAGTTCGTCGCCAATATGAAGGTCGGGGTGCTCGGCAGCGTCGGTCTGGCACTGCTGATCTACACCGTGCTGTCGCTGCTGCAGAAGATCGAGGCGTCATTCAACTATGTCTGGCGCATCGAGCGCCTGCGCAGCATCGGGCAGCGCTTCAGCAACTATCTCAGCGTCATTCTGGTCGGGCCGGTGCTGATCTTCACCGCCATCGGCATCACGGCCACGGTGATGAACAACACGCTCGTGCTGCGGCTGCTGGAGATCGAGCCGCTGGGCACGCTGATCCTGGAGTCCTCGCGGCTGGCACCCTACCTGCTGGTGGTCGCCGCCTTCACGTTCATCTATGTGTTCATCCCCAACACCCGGGTCAGGCTGGGTGCGGCGCTGGTGGGGGGGCTGGTCGCCGGCATACTGTGGCAGAGTACCGGCTGGGCGTTCGCCGTCTTCATCGCCTCGTCGACCCGGTACGCCGCCATCTATTCCAGCTTCGCCATCCTGGTGCTGCTGCTGATCTGGTTGTACATCAACTGGCTGGTGCTGCTGCTCGGTGCGCAGATCGCCTTCTACGTACAGCACCCGCAGTACTTGGTACAGACGCGCGTGCGGCTGACGCTGAGCAATCGGCTGAAGGAACGACTGAGTCTGACACTGATGTATCTGATCGCCGACCACCACCGCCGTGACCGGCCAGCCTGGGGCGCCGAGGTGCTGGCCCGGCATCTGGGTATGCCCATCGCGCCACTGCAGCGCCTGATCGACAACCTGATGGAGCAGGGCTATCTGGTCGAGCTCAACAGCGAACCCGTGACCTATATGCCGGCGCGCGACATCGCCACCATTCGCGTCGCCGATCTCATCGAGGACGTGCGGGCCGCGGACGAGAGTCGTTTTCTCAGCAAGGACCGGTTGATGCCGCTGCCGGCCGTGGATGCCGTCATTGAACGCGCCGATCATGCCCGCACCGACAGCTTCGGCGCGTTGACCTTGGGGGACCTGCTGGCGGAAGGTGCAGCGGACTGACGGGCGTCAGTCAGCGCCATGCAGCGCAATGGCGGAATACGGCGGCGCGTCCTGATGATAGAGCGCCGTGCCGCGGTGGAACAGCGCCAGCGGTTGGCTGGACTGAGTCATCATCCACTCGGGCAGGTGCTCGCTCACGGCGAGCGCATAGCGCTGCGGACTGACGCCGCACTCGGCGACGTGCGGTGCCCAGCGGATGCGTACCTGCCAGCCGGTGAAACCACCGAGCGACTCGGGGGCCACGGCGAGCACGGCCCGACTGTCCTGCTCGAGCGTGCCCGAAAACAACCAGGTGCCGCCGCACAACTCTGCCTCGGCGGCGCGCTTGGCCTTGGCCAGCGCGATATGCGCGGCCGCCTCGGCGACGGCCCCGGTCTGGGCACGCTCGCGCGGCACCCAGGCGAGGACCAGATCGTGACCGGGGCTCAGATGAGGCAGCTCGGCGTGGTGATCGCCCGTGCCGATGCCGGCGCAGCCGGCGCACAGGCCGATGATCGCAGCGAGCGGAAGGCGGGTGGCGGCAGCGGTGCGTGTCGTCATTGATCGGCTCGGCTGGGGGTGGGAGGTGGTTACAGGGTAAGATAACGCCATCGCTGTGACCGGAACAGCGTCAACATATCGCCATTCCGGCAGGTAGATGCCGCCGGATTCTGTGAACGAACGCACACTGGGTGGTGTTACGACCGTGCATACGCAGGCTGATACCCAGGCCAGGCAGTCGCGTTACTGGCGCTGGCTGCGCGATGCGCTGCTGCTGGCGGCCGTGCTGGTCGCGGTGCATCTCTATCAGACGCGGGATGCGGTCGTCGGCCGCGCCCCGCTGCTCCAGGGCGTGGACCTCGATGGCACGCCACGCGCACTCGCGGATTTCCACGGCCGACCGGTGCTGGTCTACTTCTGGGCGACCTGGTGCCCGGTGTGCCGGGCCGAGCAGGGCACCATCCGGTCCATCGCGGCGGACTACCCGGTATTGAGCGTGGCACTGGAGGATACCGCACCGGCCGCGCTGCGCGCCTATATGGAAGAGCATGAGCTGGATTTTGCCGTGCTGCGCGACACCGACGGCGAGCTTGCGCAGCGCTACGGCGTGCGCGGTGTGCCCGCGTTCTTCGTCATCGATGGCGCCGGGATGATCCGTTCCACTGCCGCCGGTTACACCACCGGTCCCGGGCTGAGGCTGCGGCTGTGGTGGGCCGGCCGAGCGGCTATTCGCGGCGCACGGGTCGTCAGAGCGGCCGCGCCATGACGACCGGCGATGCCAGCGTCGACCGCTGTGTCGAAGAGTTCTGCGAGCAGGGCTGCGGTTCCGTCCGCGGCTATATCCGGGCCCTGCGGGAAGGGCAGCCGCTGCCGCAGTTCGAGGGTCTGGATGCAGCGCAGCGGCGGCTGCTGCAGCGCGAACTCGAGGCCATCATGGGCGTCTACGACGAACCACCGGGCGACACCTGAGGGACCTCTGCAAAAGTCCCTGAGTACGGGCAGGGTAGCAGCAGGGCCGCCCGCCACCAGGGCCCGCGCGCGCTGCGCCCCGATGTGAGACAATACCGCCCTCGCACGACCCGTCCCCCTCCTGCAGTACGCATGCCGTATCCGGCTTTTCAGGGACCTCACTCGGCAACAGGCCGCGGTCTGCCGTCGTGCACGTTCAACATTCATGACTTTGGAAACAGTACATTGATCATCACCGCCAATCTCACCATGCAGTTCGGGCCCAAGCCCCTGTTCGAGAACATCTCGGTCAAATTCGGCAATGGCAACCGCTACGGCCTCATCGGCGCCAACGGCTGCGGCAAGTCGACCTTGATGAAGATCCTCGGCGGCGACCTGCAGCCGACCTCGGGCAACGTCAGCGTCGATGCCGACGAGCGGGTCGGCAAGCTGCGCCAGGATCAGTTCGCCTTCGAGCATTTCACGGTCCTCGACACCGTCATCATGGGGCACACCGAGCTCTGGGAGGTGAAGCAGGAACGCGAACGCATCTACGCGCTGCCCGAGATGACCGAAGAGGACGGCATGCGCGTCGCCGATCTCGAGGTGCGCTTCGCCGAGCTGGACGGCTATACCGCCGAGGCGCGCGCCGGCGAGCTGCTGTTCGGCCTGGATATCCCGCTGGAGCAGCACACCGGACCGATGAGTGCGGTGGCACCCGGCTGGAAGCTGCGCGTGCTGCTGGCGCAGGCGCTGTTCGCCGACCCCGACATCCTGCTGCTCGACGAGCCGACCAACAACCTGGACATCAACACCATCCGCTGGCTGGAGGGCGTGCTCAACGCCCGCAACAGCACCATGGTGATCATCTCCCATGATCGTCACTTTCTGAACAGCGTGTGTACGCACATGGCCGATCTGGACTACGGAGAACTGCGCATCTATCCGGGCAATTACGACGAGTACATGAGCGCCTCGACCCAGGCACGCGAGCGCCTGTACGCCGACAATGCCAAGAAGAAGGCGCAGATCGCCGACCTGCAGGCCTTCGTCAGCCGCTTCTCCGCCAACGCCTCCAAGGCGAAGCAGGCGACCTCACGCGCCCGGCAGATCGAGAAGATCAAGCTCGACGAAATCAAACCGTCGAGCCGCGTGAATCCCTTCATCCGCTTCGACCAGGCCAAGAAACTCTATCGTCTGGCGCTGGAGCTCGACGGAGTGAGCAAGGGTTATGGTGGGACGCCGTTGTTCCGCAACCTCGATCTGATGGTCGAGGTCGGCGAGCGCGTCGCGGTGATCGGTCCGAATGGCATCGGCAAGAGCACGCTGCTGCGCACACTGGTCGGCGAGCTGCCGCCCGACGACGGGACCGTGAAATGGTCGGAGAATGTCGACATCGGCTATTTCGCCCAGGACCATGCCGCCGACTTCGCGACCGACATGACGCTGTTCGACTGGATGAGTCAGTGGCAGAGACCCGGGGACGACGAACAGGTGATCCGCGGCACCCTGGGCCGCCTGCTGTTCTCGTCGGACGAGACCGGCAAGTCCGTGAAGGTCCTGTCCGGCGGCGAGCAGGGCCGCATGCTGTTCGGCAAGCTGATGCTCGCGCGCCCGAACATCCTGGTGATGGACGAACCGACCAACCACCTCGACATGGAATCCATCGAGTCGCTCAACAGCGCCCTGGAAAACTATCCCGGCACACTGATCTTCGTCAGCCACGACCGCGAGTTCGTCTCGTCCCTGGCGACGCGCATCATCGAACTGACGCCGACCGGCGTCGTCGATTTCAGTGGCAGCTACGACGATTATCTGCACAGCCAGGGCGTCGAGCTGATGGGCCGGACCGGGACCTAGGAGCCAAGAGCACCGCCGGCCTGGCGTGGTTTGTCGCCCGGCTCAGCCCCCGGCCGCGCGCATGGCGCGCTTGCGGTCGTGCTCGTGCAGGAATTTCTTGCGCAGCCGGATGTGGTTGGGCGTCACCTCCACCAGTTCATCGTCGTCGATGAACTCCAGCGCCTGTTCCAGCGACATGCGGATCGGCGGCGTGAGGATGATGTTCTCATCGCTGCCGGCGGCACGGATGTTGGTGAGCTGCTTGGCCTTGAGCGGGTTGACCACCAGGTCGTTGTCACGCGCATGGATGCCGATGACCATACCCTCATACACCTCTTCACCATGACCGATGAACAGACGGCCGCGCTCCTGCAGGTTGAACAGGGCGTAGGCCAGTGCCTTGCCGGGGCCGTTGGCGATCAGCACGCCGTTGTTGCGGGTCCCGTATTCACCCTTCTTCACCGAGCCATAGTGATCGAATACGCTGTAGAGCAGACCGGTACCCTGGGTGGCGGTGAGAAACTCGGTACGGAAACCGATCAGGCCGCGTGAGGGGATGCTGTAGTCGAGGCGCACACGGCCCTTGCCGTCGGGCAGCATGTCCTTGATTTCGCCGCCACGCTGGCCCAGCCGCTCCATCACGGTGCCCTGATGCTGCTCTTCGACATCGACGGTGAGCTGCTCGTAGGGTTCCTGCCGCTCGCCGTCCTGCTCGCGGAAGATGACCTCCGGGCGCGACACACCCAGCTCATAACCCTCGCGACGCATATTCTCGATCAGGATCGACAGGTGCAGTTCGCCGCGGCCGGAGACGCGGAATCTGTCGGGGTCGTCGGTCTCGGCGACGCGCAGCGCGACGTTGTGCAGCAATTCACGCTCCAGGCGTTCCTTGATCTGGCGGGAGGTGACGTACTTGCCGTCCTTACCGGCGAACGGCGAGGTGTTGACCTGAAAGGTCATACTCACGGTAGGTTCGTCCACCGACAGCGGCGCGAGCGCCTCGACGGCATTGGGATCGCACAGGGTATCGGAGATATGGAGTTCGCTGATGCCGTTGAAGGCGATGATGTCACCGGCGTTCGCCTCCGCCACCTCGATCCGCTGCAGGCCGAGGAAGTCGAAGATCTGCATGATGCGCCCGTTCCGGCGTGCGCCGTCACGACCGACGATGGCGACCTGGGTGTTGGTCTTTACGCGCCCGCGCACAATCCGGCCGATGCCGATCAGTCCCACGTAGCTGTTGTAGTCGAGCTGCGAGATCTGCATCTGGAACGGGCCCTCGATGTCGACCTGCGGCGGATGCACCTTGTCGACGATGGTCTCGAACAGATAGGTCATGTCACCGCCGCGCACGTCCGCGGTCGGCCCGGCGTACCCGTTCAGGCCGGAGGCGTAGACGACTGGAAAATCCAGTTGCTCCTCGGTGGCGCCGAGACGGTCGAACAGGTCGAAGGTCTGATCCAGTACCCAGTGGGCGCGGGCACCGTCGCGATCGACCTTGTTGATGACGACGATGGGCTTGAGGCCGCGCGCCAGGGCCTTCTGTGTCACGAAACGGGTCTGCGGCATGGGGCCGTCGACGGCGTCGACCAGCAACAGGACGGAGTCGACCATCGACAGCACGCGCTCCACCTCACCGCCGAAGTCGGCGTGGCCGGGGGTGTCGACGATGTTGATGCGGTAATCCTTGCCGCCATGGTGCCAGCGCACGCCGGTGTTCTTGGCCAGGATGGTGATGCCGCGTTCCTTCTCCAGCGCGCCGGAGTCCATGGCGCGTTCCTCGAGCTGGGTGCGCGCGTCGAGGGTGTCCGACTGTTTGAGCAGCTGATCGACCAGGGTGGTCTTGCCGTGGTCGACGTGGGCGATGATGGCGATGTTGCGGAGGTGTTCAATCACGGCGGCACTACCTGAGCGAAAAAGAGGGCGGATTATACAGTAGCGGCGTTCCGCGCGACGGGATTTCTGCGGCGCCCACCCGGAGGACGGTATCCAGGGTGTATCAGAGGGGTTCCGAGGTGGTGTCCCACCATCCAAGTAATTATATGATAAATAACTAAATTAGGGAAATCCTGGGTTGCCAGGCTGACGCAACACAGAGGCGCAGGGGCGCAGAAAAAATGCATGAATTCAGAGCGGTCCTGCGCACTGTGGGGTGGCCGCTGGGGGGGCGCATGCGGTCCGGTACCCAGCCCGGACGGCGCGAGCACCGCCAGCTGACCGTGACGGTGTGTCGGCGACCAAGGCGCTGGAAGTGCGGCGGTGGTCTATTGCCCTGCTTCCCGAACGGGTTCCGACCGGTAACGCCGGGCAGCTCGTGACTTACCGCTGACGCGTGTCCTGCCCGCGATCGTCCAGTGTCGGTACCTGCGGTGCTTCGCCCAGATACGTGTCGTCCTGGTCGGTGGGCCCGGTCGGGACCGGATCCACCGCTGGGGTGTCCGCGTGCGGGTCGCTCTCGGGGTCGACGAGGTCGTCCTCGGCTGGGCGCGGCACCGGCGGGGACGTGCCGCCGGCTGCGGTGTCCGTAAGCCGGCCGTGGTCGACGATCTCCAGCTGCAGGGCCGGCGGCTGGTCCTCACATAGCGTCTGCGCACCCTGCGCCATATGCCGATAGACAGCCCGGTAGCGGTCCGTCATGTCGCCGAAGAGCTCCGCAGTCTTCTGGAAATGCCGGTTCACCTCGCCGCGGTAGTTCTCGAGGGCCGTACGCGCGGTCGCCAGTTCCTCCTCGAGTTCGCGCAGGCGCTGGCCGCGTGGGATGAGTACATAGGCGACCGCAAAGCCGATGCCCAAGCCGAAGGCGAAGGTGATGATGCCGATTCCCCAGTTCCAGGCCATGCCGAGTTCCACCGCTGTGTCGCGTCGTTGCGGGGCTAGTATATCGACCTCGCTGCCGATTGGGCAGGGTCGCTCTGCCGGGTATGATCCCGCGCGACGGGCGTGGTTGGTGCCTGGGTGTACAGGCGGGGTCGGTGCGTTATGATACGCGCCCGGCAGCGGGGGCGGCCGTGTCCCGGCGCCCGCTGCGAACTCGAGATCACCCATAAACCGCGAGGCACGGGGCGCGATTCCGGTCGCAGATCCTACACCTGCTCACCTCGACTCACGTACCCGCTCACTATGTTTCAGACTTGGTTCGACTACCTCGGCATCGAGCCCGATACCACCGGCTATGGCGAAAAAATCATTTCAGGAGTCAGTGGCTTTCTGGGGGTCTTCGCGATCTTCCTGGCCAGTGCCGCGGTGCTCGCCGACAGCAGCGTGCCGTATGTGGTCGCCTCCATGGGCGCCTCCGCAGTGCTGTTGTTCGCCGCCCCACACGGCAAGCTCTCCCAGCCCTGGAACCTGATCGGGGGGCATCTGATCTCTGCGGCCATCGGCGTTGCCTGCGCCCAGGCGATCCCGGACATCCATCTGGCCAGCGCGATCGCCGTCGGCAGTGCGATCATAGCGATGTATTTTCTCGGCTGCGTCCATCCGCCCGGCGGGGCGAGCGCGCTGGTGGCGGTGATCGGTGGCGCGGAGATCCAGTCATTGGGCTATGGATATCTGTTGCTGCCGGTGGGGCTCAACGTCCTGGTGATCCTGGTGGCGGCCATCGCCGTGAACTTCATCTTCTCCTGGCGGCGCTATCCGGCGCATCTACATCGCGTGCTGCAGCCGGTGCAGTCTTCGAAACCGCTGCCGCCGGTGTTGTCGACCAAGGATCTCGACCTGGCCCTGCGTCAGGTGGGTACCTATGTCGATGTCTCCGGCGACGATCTCTCCAGCATCTATCGCCTGGCCGAGCATCACGCCCAGAGCACGCATGTGCCGGTCGAGGCGCTGCGCGTCAGCCACTGCTACTCGAACGGCAAGTATGGCGCCGCATGGTCGGTGCGGCAGATTACTGCAGAGAGCGCCGGGGAGGAGTCAGAGACACTGATCGATTACCGGGTCGTTGCCGGCAGCGGCCGGCGTCGCAACGGGACTTCCAGCCGGATCGACTTCGCTCGCTGGGCGAAGCACGAGGTGTGCCGCCACGGAACCAATTGGCAACGCGTGCAACCCTCGCCGCGGGACTGAGCGCCACGGCCGTCAGCAGACACGGTTGCGCACCTCACCCGCGCAGAAGGCGCGGATGTTGGCAGCGACGCCATCGACCAGCCGCTGGCGCGCCTCGCGGCTCGCCCAGGCGATGTGCGGGGTGACGATCAGGTTCGGCAGAGCGGGCGCCAGCAGCGGATTGCCATGGCGGGGCGGCTCCTCCGTCAGCACATCCAGGCCGGCGCCGCCCGGCCGCCCGGCACGCAGGGCGGCGAGCAGGGCGGCCTCGTCGACGAGACCGCCGCGGGCGGTGTTGATCAACAGCGCGCCCGGCTTCATCAACGCCAGTTCGTCGCTGCCGATGAGGTTGCGCGTCGCCGGCGTGAGTGGGCAATGCAGGCTGACCACGTCCGCCACGCGCAACAGTTCGCTCAGCGGCAGGCGCCCGGCGCGGTCATCGCCACCGGGACGTTGGGCGATCACGACCTCCATGCCGAAGGCGCGGCCGAGCGCCGCCGCCGCCCGGCCCAGTTCCCCGTACCCGACGATGCCCAGGATCCCGCCTGCCAGTTCCGTGGTGGGATAATCGAGCATGCAGAAGTCCGCCTGCTGCCGCCAGCGTTCCATGGCGGCCTGCCGATGCTCGGCTAGACGGCGTTTGAGTGCCAGGATCAGTGCGAAGGTGTGTTCGACCACCGAGGGTGTGCCATAGCCCGTGACGTTGGTGACCGCGATGCCGTGTGCCGCGGCGGCCGCGAGATCGACGTTGTTGGTGCCGGTGGCGGCGATGCAGATGAGGCGTAGCGACTCGGCCTGGGCCAGTGCCGCCGCATCGATAATCGCTTTGTTGGTGACCGCCACCTGTGCACCTTGCAGGTGGGCAGCGGCCTCTGCGGGCGCCGTGCGCGCGTGGCTGGTCCAATCGGGCAGGGTCGCGTACAGGTCCGACAGGTCAAGGTCGCTGGGGTGCAGCGTATCCAGATCGAGAATTACACCAGTGTGCATGACGGGACACCCGGCTGAGAGGGTGGCGACAGTGTAGCAGTTCGCCCCTGTTGCTCAGAACGGCGGAGCGTTCCAGCGCTGCTGGGTCAAGGGGATCGGCGCGCCGCGCAGAACAGACCCAGCAGCGTCTTCGCATCGCGGATCTCGCCACGATCGGCCATGGCGAGTGCCGCATCGAACGGTCGCCAGTGGACCTCGATGCATTCGTGCGCCTCGTGCCGCACCGGCACGGTGCGCAGATCCCGGGCGAGAAACAGATGGATGACCTCGTCGCAGAAGCCGGGCGTGGTGAATACCTGGGCGAGTGCCTGCCAGTCGCCGGCCTCGAGCCCGGCCTCTTCGGCGAGTTCGCGCTGCGCCGTCCGCAGGGCCGATTCGCCCGACTCGAGCTTGCCGGCCGGCAGTTCCCACAACCAGCCGCCCGCCGCGTGGCGGTACTGGCGCAGCAGACAGACCGCGCCGCGTGCGTCGAGTGCACAGACGGCCGCACCGCCCGGATGTCGTACGACCTCCAGTTCGATGTCGTTGCCATCCGGCAGCGTAACGGACTCGATGCCGAGATCGACGACGGCACCGCGGTAGATGGATCGGCGTGTAGTCACAACGGGTCTCCAGGGAAAGGCTGTCACTAAGGCAGTCATTAACAAAGCCTCACGCCGCGTCGGCAGGACACCGTGAATACATGCCCCAGGGCACCCTCTCGACCGCTCCGCGGCCTCACCTTGTGCCCCAGGGCACCCTCTCGACCGCTCCGCGGCCTCACCTTGTGCCCCAGGGCACCTTCTCGACCGCTCCGCGGCCTCACCTTGTGCCCCAGGGCACCTTCTCGACCGCTCCGCGGCCTCACCTTGTGCCCCAGGGCACCTTCTCGACCGCTCCGCGGCCTCACCTCGTCCATGTAGGCTTGACGGCCGCGTCCATGCGGCCGACACCTGCCGACACGGCGTGAGGTTTTGTTAATGCAGGTTTTGGTAACATACACAGGACGCCAGCAAGGCTCCAGCCGCGGGTTTCATCGTCACCGGACAGAGGGATCATCGATGTTTTTCGAGCTCGAACCGTTGCGTTTCCAGTGCACGGAGTGCGGCCGCTGCTGCAGTGGCGGTGGGGATTATCATGTCTTTCTGAAGCGGGGTGAGGCCGAGGCGATACGCACACTGCTGGGGCTGAGCCGCCTCTGGTTCCGGCGCCGCTATCTGCGGTACCTGGGCAGTGGTGAGCTGACCATCGCCCTGCGCCGCGACGGGCGCTGCAGCTTCCTCGACGCCCGCGGACGCTGCCGCGTCTATGCCGCGCGTCCGACCCAGTGCCGTACCTATCCGTTCTGGCCCGAGGTGCTGCGCAGCCGTGGTGCGTGGCGTGCCGAGGCCACCCGCTGCGAAGGCATCGATCGCGGTACCGTCGTGCCGCTCGCCCAGGTGCGTGCGGCCTTGCTGGCGCAGCGCGCCTATGAAAGCAGTGCAGGGTGACCGGAGTCGCACGTCGCCTGCGTTCCAGGTGTTCAGCGGGTGCTCGTCGGCGTGGGCAGGTCGTAGCAGGCCAGCAGCTGGCCGGCATCTGCGGGTGCATGGGCATCGTAGAACAGTGAACGCAGCCGCAGTATCGGCGCCGGTGCCAGCTCGGGACCCCAGATGACGGTGTCGAAATCCTTACCGCCGAGCAGGCGGTGCGCGAAGCTGATATACAGACGGTTGAGAACACCGGCGCATACCAGGGCATGAAATACCGAGGGACCGGCGATCGCATAGATGCGCCGATAGCCCGCCGCCTGCAAGGCGGCGATGGCCAGCCCCCCGTCGGCCGTGGCGCCGCCGCCCACCTGATGGACCTCGATCCCCGCCGCCTGCAGTGCCGCGATGCGCCCCCGGTCGGCACCGGCGCCCGTCATGACGTGCAGCCGCCGCTCGGCATAGATCGCGATCGCCTCCGCGGGGATCTCCAGACTGGCACTGAAGATGGCGAGGTCGGGCTGGGCGCCCAGACCGTTGGCCCGCCGCCAGGCCTGCAGATCGCCGAACCGATCCGCCGGCCCCACCGGCAGCAGATCCTGGGCCTCGCCCTGTGCGAGCTGCCGGAAGTAGCGCGCGCTGGTGATCAGCAGGTCGGCCTGTGCGCCGAGCTCCTGGTAGAGCCGCCAGTCGCGCGCATTGCCGATGGCCGGCGGGACCCGGTGGCTTGTGCGGCCAGGACTGGGCAGGGCGATGCGCCCGTCGAGGCTGCTGATGAAATTGCTGTAGACCAGCGGTGCGTCCGCCGCCGTGAGGCGATGCAGCGGGTGCTGGAGGTACAGCCCCTGCAGCTGCGGGTGATCACTCGACGGGGGATAGAGTTGCAGCAGATCGCCAGGCATGGGTGATATCCGCGGGGTTGGTCACGGGCAGTGTAACTGAATCGGCGTGTGCGGACGTCGGCAGCAGCAGGCCCGTGCCGGTCAACGCGAGCAGGGCGAAGGCGAAGCGGCGCATGGGCAGCGGGCCGATACGCGGCGCGAGCAGTGCGCCCCCCTGTGCGGCGAGCAGCACCGGCAGGGTGCAGTACAACGCCGTCTCCACCATCGTGAAGTGGAGTTCGCCGCGGGCGGACTGCAGGCTGATGCGGGCCAGTGTGCTCAACAGGAATACCGTCAGCAGCGTCGAGCGGATGCGAACCGAGGTCCAGGGCTGGCGGTAGAGATGAAAGACGATGGGTGGCCCGGCCGTACTGAACAGGCCACCGAGCAACCCGCCCAGGGCGCCGCTGATGACATTGGCGCTGCGGCCGGCCGCTTGCGCACGTGGGTGCGGGCGCAGCATCAGCAGCACGCCGGCGCCGAGGATCACCGCGCCGGCGAGCTGGCGGAGCCGCACCGGCGTGCTGGCGTCGAGGTATGCGAGCCCGGCCAGCCCCAGCGCCACCGCCGGCACCAGCGCGGCCGTGATCCAGACGACGCTCGGCCAGTGGATGTCGCGCGGGTGGCGTGCCAGCACCCAGCCACCGTTGAGCAGCGAGACGATGCTGATGACCGCCGCCGTGAAGGGGATGGGCGCAAGCTGCAGCAGGGTCACGCTGCCCAACACGATCAGTCCCAGGGCGAAGCCACTGAGTGCCTGGACGAAGCTGCCCAGGGTGGCGATCAGAATGAATACCGTCAGCTCGGTGGGAGACATGCTGCTGCACCGTGTGCGCAAAGGTCGGGCAGTCTACGGGCGCGGTGGTGGAAAATACAATGGCCGCGGCGGGGCCGATCAGACCGGACGCACCCGGACCGCGCCCGCTCAGGCAGTGCGCAGATCCAGGAAGCGCCGTACCAGCCCGCTGTTGTGGTGCACGAGGCTGCGCAATTGCTTGGGCAGATCGAGCTGGAGGTGGTGCTCCAGTGCCTGTGCACGTGGCCGCAGTGCCTGCAGTTCCCGGCGTGTGTAGCTCCGGTCCAGCGCCAGGGTGATGATGTTGGCCCGCTTTTCCACCGGCAGGCGCAGAATCTGGTGGTCGAAACCCGCTGTCATGTTCGCCAGGATCGCTTTCAATGCCGCGTCCGGGGACGCCCACAGATTCGTGGAGACCACCCCGCCAGGCGCCAGGGCGCGGCGGCAGGCACTGAAAAAGGCGGGCGGACAGACACTCGGATGGATGCCGTCGCCGTCGAAGGCGTCGATCAGGATAAGGTCGTACTGCGCGGGGGGACAGGTCTCCAGGAAACCGGCGCCATCCCCGACCTGGATGTCGAGGCGGTCATGTCGCGGCAGTTGGAAAAAACGCCGGGCGAGGTCGACGACGGCGGGTCTGGATTCGATGCAGTCGAGGAACGCCTCGGGAAAGTGTCCGTGCAGGAAGCGCACCAGGGAGCCGCCGCCCAGCCCGACGAGCAGGATGTGCTGCGGCTGCGGCTGAAACAGCAGCGCCGCCAGCATGGTGCGCGTGTAGCTGAGCTGCAGGGCCAGTGGATCGGTGAGCCGCATGCTGCTTTGCCGGGCGCGGGTGCCGAAATACAGTGAACGCGTGCCGGCGGCGTCATCGATCACCTCGATCAAGCCGTCGGCATCGCGGGTCGCATGGATCAGAATGCCGCGGTCAGTGAGCATAACGGCATTCTAGCAGTGATCGCCGCGCGCCGGCCCGCGGCCCCGGCCGCAACGCCCCGGACATTCGCGAAGAACCAAAAAAAAAACCGGGGCAGAGCCCCGGCGTTTTTCGGTGTTGGGCGGTGCCGCCCGGATGTCAGGCGACGGCGATCCGCTGTGCGGAGCCACCGATGCCCTTGTCGCTGGGGACGCCGACCACGTCCTTCTGCGTGATCGCCTGAGCTAGGCTGATGCTGTCCAGATACGCATAGATCTGGTGACTCAGCTGATCCCACAGCACCAGGCTCGGCCCACGCATCTCGGGCACCAGGGTGCTCGGCTCTGCCTGGGCGGCCGCCTCCACACTCTCGTCGACCGCCCGCAGGATGTCGGCGATGCTGATTTCGCTGGCGGGGCGGCGCAGGCAGTAACCGCCACCCGGACCGCGCAGACCGGTGACCAGACCGTGCTTGCGCAGCAGGGCGAACAGCTGCTCGAGGTACGACACCGAGATGGACTGCTCAACGGAAATGTCGGCCAGAGTCACCGGCCCCTGCTTGTGGCGCAGGGCGAGTTCCAACATGGCGGTGATTGCATAACGTCCTTTGGTCGAAAGTTTCATGGCTAACCTCGCTTCGTAAATGGCTTCCGGTGTATGGGCCATATCAGAGCGTAAAACCTGACTGGCATGGTCGGGTATTCTAGCTATTGTTGACCAAATCAGTCAAGTTCTTTTACAGGGCCTGGGTGCGGGATAGATGCCTTGTTATTTGGGGAATTAGTATTTAACTTATTGTTTTAACTAATATAAAATATTATGCCTGCCCTATCGGTATATCCCGTAAGGGATAAATCCCCGTCATGCAAAGCGGCTGTTCGGCCGTATCAGATGCACGGTTTTGGCTCAGGCGACCATCCGGGCGAGGTCGTCGAGTTCAGTACTGCCGGTCCAGAGCGCCTCTGCCGCAGCGGCCACCTGTTGCTCATTCAAGCCCAGCATCTCCAGGGTACCCGCCGGAAGATCCGTGGTGGTACCGGTGCCGATGCCATGGCGGGCCAGCAGGCGGTTGGCGATCAGCACCAGTTGCGCATACAGCGCGTGATCGCCGCGGTAGGCTTCATCGTGATGACGGTGGGCGGCCGTGACCAGTTCCTCCGGCAGCCCCCAGGCGGCCAGGAGCCAGGCACCGATCTGATCGTGGCCGACGCCCAGGAGGTACTTCTCCACCGTCTCCAGCGGGACGTCGGGGTTGGCTGCCAGGTAGCGGTTGAGCAGAAAGAACTCCGTCTGAAAGGCATGGCCGAGCAGCAGGATGCCCATGTCGTGCAGCAACCCGGCCAGGTAGGCTGTGCCGCGGTTCGGGCGGATCGCGGCAGGCATCAGCGTCGCCAGGCGTTCCACCAGGGAGGCGGCATAGACCGAATGCCGCCAGAACGCGTCCAGGCCCAGCGGACCATCGGTCGCGATATGCAACGATTTCCCGATGGTGATGCCCAGTGCAAGATTGAGTACGAAATCGAATCCCAGCACGCGCGCGATCGCCCCGCGCAGATCCTTGATCTTTCCAGGGTAGCCATAGAGCGGTGAATTCGCATAGCGCAGGATACGCGCCGCCAGAGGGGCGTCTTGTTCGATCGCTGCGGCAAGGTCCTGTGCATCGGCGCGCGGATTGCGGGCGATATCGAGGATCCGCAGGGCCGCACCCGGCAGGGCCGGCAGGTCATGGAACGCCTCGACGCGGCGTTTGATCCTGGTGGGCGTGAACTGCTCGAGGGTCGTATTCAGCATCCGGCTCGAGTCCCGTCCCGCCAGCGCGGAGAAGGGGTGGGAGAAACGGCCACGGTGGGCGTTCGCGAGCAGCCGCTGGAACTCAGCAGTGGAGAATTTCAGGAGGGTCGAGTGGCTGCCGGGTTCCACGTAGACGACGTCGGCCGCGAATACGGCCTCGTCGACCACCGTGTCGAGGCCATAGGCACCACCCAGGGGCGGACAGCACAGCGCTTCACAATCATCGAAGAGACCGGTCAGGTGCTCTGCCGGCAGCGGCTCGAGTTCGCGGTGAAGCCAGCTGCACAGCGACCTGAAATCGAGGAGGTGATCACTGGGCAGTACTGCCAGCAACGGGCCATCGGCATCGCTGAGCACCAGCGCGCGGGCGATCCGTGCGCTCGGTACGCCGCACACGCCGGCGGTCTGCGCCAGGGTCCGGGTGGGTGGATGCCGGATCTGTTCGAAACGGGCCTCGCGATCGTTCAGAAACTGTAGGATGGTGGTCGGTAGCACGGCAGGTCCCTCCAGCCAGGTGTCGTTGGTCATTTTTTGATCAATGACAGCAATAAGTGGGCCACCTCCATAAAAACCTATTTACATCATGCAATTGATACGTATCCTTGGCATCAGTGTTGCATGCGGAATGTGACGTACGACAAGTTTATGGCATGGGCCAACGCACGCAGGCGCGTGCGGCCATAACAGACAAACAGCAAACACGTGGGGAGAGACGGCCGATGGCATTCGATCACGCAGGCGGAACCGATCGCCGCGCCCGCTCCAAAGAGCGCGTCGCGACCTTGGTCCATTCACGCAATGAGACGCTCGCCCTGTATTCCGATCTGGCGAACAACCGACCCTATCAGCCGGGCGAGCAGACGGAAGAGATGCTGCGGCGATTCTGCCAGGCGTTGGTCGACTATGCCGCCAGCGCCCATTTCCAACTCTATCGCTACATCGTCGAGAATAAGGAGCGCCGCCAGGCGGTGGTCTCCCTCGCCGAGCACATTTATCCGCAGATCGCGGCGAGCACCGATGCCATCCTGGATTTCAATGATCGCTACGATGTCACGCCGCTGGATACGCGCCTGCCCGCGCTGGCCGGTGATCTGTCCGAGTTGGGGGAGATGCTCGCCGACCGCATCCAGCTCGAGGACCGGGTAATCGCGGCACTCGACGGCGCGCGGCAAGACCGCTAGGAGCCTGTCGGACTTGAGCGGTCGTAGCGAGCAAGGTGGGGGAGCGAGATCAGTCTCAAGTCCGACAGGCTCCTAGACCGTCTTCGTTCCCGACTCGCCGGCCCGCAGGCGGTCGTACTCGCTGTGGGAGAGGTAGCGCCAGGGGCGCGGGATCAGCCCCGGGACCTGGCGGTGATAGCGTCGATACGGCTCGCCGAGGGCGCGCGCGAGTTTGCGGTCTTCCAGGTACGATCCGATCACGATGTAGGCCGTGATTACCACGGCCGCCGTCAGCCGTGCACTGTCCATGTCGCGCGTCCACAACCACACCAGTCCGAAGAAATACCAGGGGTGGCGCACGAACCGGTGCACCGCCGAGAGCCCCAGTGCCTGGGAGGGCCGTGACGGACTCAGCCCCAGGAATTCCCCCAGATCATAGGCCCGGCTGCTCCAGACGACACCCGCCAGCGCCAGGGCACCCAGGGTGTTGGATACCCAGGCCCAGGTGCCGTGCCAGGACCACAAGGGGACAGCGTCCCGCCATTCGGTGGCGGCGATGAGCGGCAGGATGAGTAGGGTCGCGACCCCGTTGTAGAACAGGCGGTAGCGTTGCCAAAGCAACGGCCAGCGGGCCGCGACTGCGGCCTTGCAGGAGTCGGCCGCCAGCAGGGAGTGGAGGGCGAAGTAGAGCGCCCAGACCAGGCCCAGCCAGACCATGTCCATAGTAAAGAAGTCGGAAATCATGGTGTTGTACACCCTCTCCTGCTCGGCGTTCCTTGGATAAGAATGTTCTGATAAACTTTGCAACCTATTGAATTTGAGTGCGTCCCGTCCCGTCAGGCGCTCACCCATCTGCTGACATCGAGGATTCGACGATGGATCACGGTACCACCCTAACCCAGTTTATTATTGAAGAGCAGCGCCGCATCCCGGGTGCGACCGGTGACTTCACCTCGCTGCTCAACGACGTCCTGACCGCCTGCAAGAAGATCGCCTGCGCGGTGAACCGCGGTGGCCTGATCGGCATCCTCGGCTCCGCCGACACCGAGAACGTGCAGGGCGAGACCCAGAAGAAGCTCGACGTCATCTCCAACGACATCATGGTCAGCTCGCTGGAGTGGACCGGGCACCTGGCCGGTATGGCCTCCGAGGAGATGGACGACCCACTGCCGATCCCGGCCCTGTATCCGAAGGGCAAGTACCTCATCCTGTTCGATCCGCTGGACGGCTCGTCGAACATCGACGTGAACGTCTCGGTCGGCACCATCTTCTCCATCCTGCGCTGCCCCGAAGGCGTGCAGGAACCCAGGGCCGGGGATTTCCTGCAGCCCGGTACCCGCCAGGTCTGCGCCGGCTATGCCATCTACGGGCCGACCACCATGCTGGTGCTGACCTCCGGTCACGGCGTCAACGGTTTCACCCTGGACCGCTCCATCGGCGAATTCATCCTGACCCATCCCGACATGAAGATTCCCACGAACACCCGGGAATTCGCCATCAACATGTCCAACCAGCGCTTCTGGGACGTGCCCATCAAGCGCTATGTCGACGAGTGCATCGCCGGTAAGGATGGTCCGCGCAAGAAGGATTTCAACATGCGCTGGGTCGCGTCGATGGTCGCCGAGGTGCACCGCATTCTGACCCGCGGGGGCATCTTCATGTACCCGCTGGACAGCAAGCTCGAGGCCAAGGGTCAGACCGGCAAGCTGCGCCTGATGTATGAGGCCAATCCGATGAGCTTCATCGTTGAGCAGGCCGGTGGAGCCAGCAGCACCGGCACCGAGCGCATCATGGACCTGCAGCCCAACGACCTGCACCAACGCGTACCCGTGGTGCTGGGCTCGAAGAACGAGGTCGAGCATGTGGTGGCCTATCATCGTGAGCACACGGCTGCCGCCTGACGACACCGCGGCAGGGGTGGCCATCACGTACGGATCGATCCCTTTTTGTGCGCCACTGCACGGACTGGCGGACGAAAAGCTGGATAGTTGATCCCGCTTGTTCTTTATCTCCGGCAGGGAGCGCCGGTTACCCGGACTCCCTTTCCGCCGGTGGACAACCCCCGTCCACCGGTTTTTTTTTGCCTGGATATAGGCGCCCCTGGCGGCACCCTTGCGGTTGCTGCAGTTACCGGTCCACACGCACGTCGAAGCCGCGCCTGGCAAGCACGGGGAAGAGAGCGGCCACGGTCGCTGGCCTGTCGGAAAATGCGGCCTGACACCCAGCCGCTCGACGCCGTGTCGGTGGATGGGGCGGGATCAGGTCGGTGCCGTGAACCGGCGGAGAAAATGGTCGGGGTGATAGGATTTGAACCTACGGCCCCTGCCTCCCGAAGGCAGTGCTCTACCAGGCTGAGCTACACCCCGAATCAATACGTTCTACTGGCTGAAAATTCCGCGAGGGCGTACAGGGCATCCCGGTAGGGGGACGCGGGCACTACCTGTAATGCTTGCATGGCTCGATCGGCGGCCGCGCGCGCGGATTGCGCAGTGTACGCGATGGCCCCTACCGATTCAATGGCCTGTTGGACGGCGTCGATGTTGTCGCGGCCACCCTGTTCGATGGCCTTGCGCACCACCGCGGCCTGCGCGGGCGTGCCGTTTCTGATCACGTAGATCAGTGGCAGGGTGGGCTTGCCTTCGGCGAGGTCGTCGCCGATGTTCTTGCCGGTTTCGGCAGCATCCGCGCTGTAGTCGAGCACGTCGTCGATGAGCTGAAACGCCGTGCCGAGGTGCATGCCGTAGGCCGCCATGGCCGCTTCGATCGAGGCCGGTTGCTCGCCGAGCACGGCGCCGATGCGGGCCGCGGCCTCGAATAACTTGGCGGTCTTACAGCGGATCACCTTGAGATAATGTGTCTCGGTGGTGTCGGGGTCATGACAGTTGAGCAACTGCATGACCTCGCCTTCGGCGATGGTGTTCGTGGTCTGCGCCATGATCTCCATGATGCGCATGTTGCCGACCTCGACCATCATCTCGAAGGATCGGGAATACAGGAAATCACCGACCAGCACGCTGGCCTCGTTGCCCCAGATGGCGTTGGCGGTCTCGCGGCCGCGGCGCAGATCCGAGGCATCGACGACGTCATCGTGCAGGAGTGTCGCGGTGTGGATGAATTCCACGATCGCGGCCAGGTCGTGATGGCGCCGGCCGCCATAGCCGGCGGCGTGTGCGGCCAGCAGGACCAGCAAGGGGCGCAGGCGTTTGCCGCCGCTGTTGATGATATAGAGGCTCAGCTGATTGATCAGCAGGACGTCGGACCGCAGTCGGTCCTCAATGAGCTGGTTGACCGCCTGCATGTCCGCCGCCACCAGGTCGCGGACCTGGTCCAAGCTCATGAGGAGGCTGTCCTTTCGCAGTGGTTCGCGCATCGGCTGGGTTGACCTTAACCGCCTGGCCGGGGTCCCGGAGAGGCCCCGGCCTCGCAGGCGACGGGCCGCCTAGTGTAACCCCAGGTCCGTTTACAGACCAAGCGAATCCCGTTTGACCTGGGACCGTCCCGCCTATAGAATTGGCGCCCTTTCAGGGCTGTGGCGCGTGGCGCCCGGTCCACTGAAGCCGATTTGGGCAGGTTTTCGGAGATTTCGCGATGTATGCTGTGATCGTCACCGGCGGTAAGCAATACCGGGTCGCACCCGGCGACACCCTCAAGATCGAGAAGCTGGAGGCGGCCGCCGGCGATGCGGTGGAATTCGATCGCGTGCTCATGGTGGCCGACGGCGATGCCGTCAAGCTCGGCACGCCGTATGTGGCGGGCGGCAAGGTCAGCGCCACGGTGACAGCGCACGGTCGCCACGACAAGGTGATGATCGTCAAATTCCGCCGCCGCAAGCACTCCATGAAGCGTCAGGGGCACCGTCAGCACTTCACCGAGGTGCAGATTACCGGTGTTTCCGCGTAAGGCATTCGAACCAGAGGTAGGCAGCAATGGCACATAAAAAGGCAGGCGGCAGCTCGCGCAACGGTCGCGATTCGGAATCCAAACGACTCGGCGTCAAGCGGTACGGTGGCGAGCAGGTGGCCGCGGGCAACATCATCGTCCGTCAGCGCGGCACGCATTTCCACCCCGGCTTGAATGTCGGCTGCGGCAAGGACCATACCCTGTTCGCCAAGGCGGAGGGTAAGGTGCAGTTCATCACCCGTGGCGCGCGCAACCGCAAGTTTGTGGACGTGGTCGCCAGCGAGTAACGGTCCGGTCCGGAGCGGGAATTACGAGGCCCCGTCCTGGACGGGGCTTTTTGTTTTGGCGGCCACCGGACAGGTCGGTAACTTTCACCGCAAAGGACGCGAAGGCGCGCAAAGGAAACCGCAAGGCACTTTTACCGCAAAGGACGCAAAGGACGCGAAGGAAATCCTTATTGCAACGAAAGTCATAAGGGTCGATAAGGGCGGGTGCTGATTTTTAGTTTTTTTGTGGATTACGGGGTTTTGCAAGACGATTTTGGTTCCCTTCGCGTCCTTTGCGTCCTTTGCGGTAAAAGTTCTGGTTTTGGGTTTTGCAGCCAATACGGTTTTGCTTTCCTTTGGGTGCCTTCGCGCCCTTTGCGGTAATAGTTCGAAGGCCCGGATCTGAACCAATCAACATGAAATTTATTGACGAAGCGACCATTCAGGTGGCGGCCGGTGACGGCGGCAATGGCTGCGTGAGCTTCCGGCGCGAGAAGTTCATCCCCTTTGGGGGGCCGAACGGTGGTGACGGTGGCGACGGTGGCAGTGTCTTCATGGTCGCCGATGAGAACATCAATACGCTGGTGGATTTCCGTTACGAGCGGCACTATCGGGCGCAGCGTGGCGAGAACGGCAAGGGCAGCAATTGTACCGGCAAGAAGGGCGACGACCTGACCATCCGCGTCCCGGTCGGCACCCTGATCTATGACAACGATACCGGTGAGCTGATCGCGGATCTGGTCACTGCCGGGCAGCCGCTGCGGATTGCGCAGGGTGGCTGGCATGGCATCGGCAATACCCGTTTCAAGAGTTCCACCAACCGTGCACCGCGGCAGTCGACGCCCGGCACGCCGGGCGAGCAGCGCGAGCTGCGCCTCGAGCTGAAGCTGCTGGCTGACGTCGGCCTGTTGGGCATGCCCAATGCCGGCAAGTCGACCCTGATCCGCGCCATCTCCGCGGCCCGGCCGAAGGTCGCCGATTACCCCTTCACGACGCTCTATCCCAACCTGGGTGTGGTGCGGCTGGCGCCGCACCGCTCCTTCGTCATGGCCGACATCCCGGGCCTGATCGAGGGCGCGGCCGAAGGTGCGGGCCTGGGCATCCAATTCCTGAAGCACCTGGCGCGTACGCGGTTGCTGCTGCACCTGGTCGATGTCGCGCCCTATGGCGGCAGCGGCGATCCGATCGACGACGCCCGCAAGATCGTCGCCGAGCTGGAGAAGTACAGCGCGGAACTGGCGGCCAAGGAACGCTGGCTGGTACTGAACAAGATCGACCAGCTGCCCGAAGAGGAGCGCGAGGCGCGTTGCCGGATGGTCGTGGACGGCCTGGGCTGGACGGGACCCGTCTTCAGGATCAGCGCCCTGAGCGCGCTGGGTACACAACAACTGGTGTACCGCATTATGGAGCACCTCGAGGCGCAGCCGCCCGCGTCGCCGGACCCGGTGACAGACGCAGTGCCCTTGGATTAACGTAGCGCCCCATGAACGCACGCGTGAAACTCGGTAACAGCCGCCGCTGGGTCATCAAGATCGGCAGCAGCCTGCTGACCAACGACGGTCGCGGCCTGGACACCGACGCCATCGCCGGCTGGGTGGAGCAGATGGTCGGGCTCAAGCAGTCCGGGCGGGAGCTGGTGCTGGTGTCGTCCGGTGCGGTCGCCGAGGGCATGTGCCGGCTGGGCTGGAAGAAGCGCCCGCGCGCGCTCCACGAATTGCAGGCCGCCGCTGCCGTGGGGCAGATGGGTCTGGTACAGGCCTACGAATCACGCTTTAAAAAACACCAGCTGCATACCGCCCAGGTACTGCTCACCCACGACGATCTCGTCGACCGACGCCGCTATCTGAATGCCCGCAGCACGTTGCGTACGCTGCTCAAGCTCAATGTCGTGCCGGTGGTCAACGAAAACGACACCGTCGCCACCGACGAAATCAAGTTCGGCGACAACGACACCCTGGCGGCGCTGGTCGCCAACCTGGTCGAGGCCGATCTGCTGGTGATCCTCACCGATCAGAAGGGCGTGTTCGACTGCGATCCGCGCCTGAATCCCGCTGCCAGGCTGCTCACCCAGGTCGCGGCCGACGATCCGGAGCTGGAACGCGTCGCCGGTGGCGGTGGCAGCGGGCTGGGGCGTGGTGGCATGATCACCAAGGTGCGCGCGGCCCGGCGCGCGGCCCGTTCGGGCGCCAGCACGCTGATCGTGTCCGGCCGCGAACCCGAGGTGCTGCGCCAGATCAGCGCCGGCGTTGAGGTCGGCACACTGCTGACGCCGGTGCAGGGCCCGATCGCCGCGCGCAAGCAGTGGCTCGCCGGGCAGATGACGGCGCGCGGGCGCCTCACCCTCGATGCCGGTGCGGTTACGGTGCTGCGCCAGTCGGGCCGCAGCCTGCTGCCGGTCGGCGTGACGGCGGTGGACGGCGGCTTCAAGCGCGGCGAACTGGTGGTGTGCGCGGGGCCGGACGGCACCGAGGTCGCCCGCGGCCTGGTGAACTACAGCGCCGAGGAGGCCCGGCGCATCATCGGCCAGCCCAGCGATCGTATCGAGGCCATCCTCGGCTACGTCGATGAGCCGGAGCTGATCCATCGGGACAATCTGGTGTTGGTGTGAGGCGTGAGGCGTGAGGCGTGAGGCGTGAGGCGTGAGGCGTGAGGCGTGAGGCGTGAGGCGTAAAAGACAAACCCTTTTTAGCCACGGAAACACACGGAAAAACACAGAAAAATTCAATGAGCAAAATCCCGGGTTGTGAGCAAATGGGTTGATTGCCGGGCTTTTACATCAGGCGTTTTCCGTATTGTTCCGTGTGTTTCCGTGGCCAGAGATGGTTTTTATTTTTCTGGGCCTGCTGACCGATTGACAGGAGTACAAGCGGTCTTCGGCTGCGAACGGTGCGGCAGATCGCGGTTCATGGCCAGTGCTTCGGGGCAGCCTCTTGGCGTACGCGCCTCACCTTCAGGCCGCTCCGACAAGGTATGTCAAAGCATTTGGTTAAGATCACCCGATTTTTCCGTGGATTCCGTGGCTAGGGTCTTTTCCTTCGCGTCCGTTGCAGTCGCAATGTCTTTCCCTGACCAGGCACAAAAAAAACCGGCCAGTGGCCGGTTTTGAGTGTCTGAAGGCCGGGCGCCCTCAGCCAGTGGCCAGCGCTTTGAGACGCGCATTCAGGCGACTCTTGTGGCGCGCGGCCTTGTTCTTGTGGATGAGACCCTTACGTGTCATGGCGTCGATCACCGGCACGGCAGCGACATAGGTGGCACGGGCAACGTCGGCGTCGCCGGCGGCCAGAGCCTTGACCGTCTTCTTGATCTCGGTGCGCAGTTTGGAGCGCTGGCTGGCATTCAGGGCGCGATGCTTCTCCGCCTGGCGGGCGCGCTTCCTCGCTTGTGCAGTGTTGGCCAAGATACGACTCCTTAATGCGTGGGCCTGAAAGGAGGCGTACTATGCGGATTTTTGCGCCGCTTGTCAACGCCGGGGCAGTGCCCGCGCGGACCCCCTGCGGGTACCGGCTGGGCACCGTGCGTAAGCTTTAAAGACATACGATTTCAATTACATAACACCATTACACGGGGTCGGTCATGGGGCGAGGTTTGGTCCGGGATACAGCGGTGGTCAGTGCCATGACGCTGCTGTCGCGGATCCTGGGGTTTGTGCGCGATCTGATCCTGGCGCGCGTCTTCGGGGCCGGTTTGGCGATGGACGCCTTCTTCGTGGCGTTCAAGATCCCCAACTTCCTGCGCCGGCTGTTCGCCGAAGGTGCCTTCTCGCTGGCCTTCGTGCCGGTGATCGGCGAGTACCGCGCCCAGCGCGACCTGGACGAGGTGCGCACGCTGGTCAGCCGGGTGGCCGGCACACTCGTCGGCATCCTGGTGGTCGTCAGCATCCTCGGCATCCTCGGTGCGCCGATCGTGGCAGGCCTGTTCGCGCCCGGCTTCCTGGACGAACCGGAGAAGTTCGAGCTCACCGTGCGCATGCTGCGGGTAACCTTCGCCTACATCCTGTTCATCTCGCTCACGGCGTTTGCCAGCGGCATCCTCAACACCTACGGGCGCTTCGCCGTCCCGGCGTTTGCGCCGGTGCTGCTGAACGTCGTGCTGATCGCGGCCGCCTGGTGGGTGGCACCGCACCTCGAGACACCGGTCATGGCGCTGGCCTGGGCGGTGACCATCGGCGGTGTGGCGCAACTGCTGGTCCTGCTGCCGGCGCTCAGGACACTGCGCCTGCTGGTCCGGCCGCGCTGGGGCTGGCGCCACGCGGGGGTGCAGCGCATCCTGAAACTGATGGGCCCGGCGGTGCTGGGCTCGTCGGTCGCGCAGATCAACCTGCTCCTGGACACCCTCATCGCCTCGTTCCTCGTCACCGGCAGCGTCAGCTGGCTGTACTACTCCGACCGGATGGTGGAGTTTCCGCTGGGTGTGTTCGGCATCGCACTGTCGACCGTGATCCTGCCCAGTCTGTCGCGCACCCACGCCCAGGCCGAGCCGCAGGTGTTCCGGCGCATCCTCGACCAGGCGTTGCGCTGGGTGGTGCTGCTGGGGACACCGGCGGCGCTGGGGCTGCTGCTGCTGTCCGGGCCGATCATGGTGGCACTGTTTCAGTACGACCAGTTCGGGGCCCATGATGCACGGATGGCGGCACTCAGTCTGATGGCCCTGTCGCTGGGACTGCCGGCCTTCATTCTGGTCAAGGTGTTGGCGCCTGCCTTTTATGCGCGGCAGGACACCCGCACCCCGGTGCGCATCGCCATTATCGCGATGATTGCCAATATGGGGCTGAACTTCGCCTTCGTGCTGCCCATGCTGTACCTCGATATCCCCGGGCCGCATGCCGGTCTGGCGCTGGCGACCGCAATCTCGTCGTGGCTGAATGCCTATCTGCTGTACCGCGGGCTGCGTGCCGAGGGGGTCTACGCGCCCCTGTCAGGTTGGCGGCCAGTGCTGCTGCGGGTGCTGGTCGCGGGCCTGCTCATGGGTGTGCTGCTCTGGTACGGCGCCAGCGATCTGCAGCTGTGGCTCGATCGGGCCGGCACGCACCGGCTGCTGAATCTGGGCCTGCTGATCCTGTTGGCCGGGGTGGTCTACCTCGGGGTGCTGCAGCTCCTCGGTCAGAACCTGCACCTGCTGTGGCGTCGCCCCGACGCCTCTCGCCCGGAAGAATGACAAGTCCTGGCAGTGCCTTATAATCACGCCTCGGGTGAGGGGCGTGCGGCTCCTCGGACAGTGGGATGGCATGCGATTAATCCGCGGTGTGCATAATCTGGGTCCGGCACTGCGGGGCTGCGCCGCCACCATCGGTAATTTCGACGGTGTGCATCGCGGGCATCAGGCGGTGCTGGGGCAACTGGCCGAGCGGGCCGCCGAGCTGGGTTTGCCGACGACGGTGATCCTGTTCGAACCCCAGCCGCAGGAATACTTCGCACCCGAGCAGGTGCCGCCGCGGCTGACGCGCCTGCGCGAGAAGCTGGTCGCGTTGCAGTCCCTGGCGGTCGATCGGGTGTTGTGCCTGCACTTCGACCGGCGGCTCGCGGAGTTGCCCGCCGACGACTTCATCCAGCGGGTGCTGATCGACGGTCTGGGGGTGCGCTACCTGGTGGTGGGCGACGACTTCCGCTTCGGCAAGGGTCGCCGCGGCGACTTCGATCTGCTGGTGCAGGCCGGCCACCGTGCGGGGTTCCCGGTGGTGAACATGCACAGCTTCGCACTCGGCGGCGCGCGGGTGAGCAGCACCCGCATCCGCGCGGCGCTGAGCAGCGGCGATCTGGAGGCCGCGGCGCAGATGCTCGGCCGGCCCTATCGGATGCTGGGCCGGGTCGCGCACGGCGACAAGCGCGGCCGTACCATCGGCTTTCCGACCGCGAACCTGTTCCTGCACCGCCGCAGTACGCCGGTGCAGGGCGTGTTTGCCGTGGAGCTGCACGGACTGGACACCGAGCCACTGTACGGTGTCGCCAATGTCGGCACCCGCCCGACCGTGGATGGCACCCGCAGCCTGCTGGAGGTGCACCTGTTCGATTTCAGCGCCGATATCTACGGCCGCCAGGTGGCGGTGGATTTCATGTACAAGATCCGCGCCGAGAAGAAGTTCGCATCGTTCGACGAGCTGAAGCTGCAGATCCAGCGCGACGTCGAACAGGCGCGGGCATTCTTTCTGGGGCGGAGTCTTAACCACGAAGGACACGAAGGACACGAAGGAAATATCTAGGAACCCCTACGGCCTCCTCAGTGAGCGCGATCCGGAACGTCTCGACGCCGTTTGAGCTCGATGGGTTTTGTTTAAGATACCTTCGTGTCCTTTGTGTCCTTCGTGGTTAAAGTAGATTTTCCCCGTAATCGAGACCGAACGAACAACCAGGACACCGATGTGGCCGAGTATAAAGATACACTGAACCTGCCGAGTACGGCCTTCCCCATGAAGGGCAATCTCGCCAACCGTGAGCCCGAGATGCTCGCGCATTGGGATGCGATCGGACTCTACCGCCTCATGCGCGAGGCAGGGGAGGGGCGGCCACGCTTCGTGCTGCACGACGGTCCGCCGTACGCTAACGGCGAGATCCACATCGGCCATGCAGTCAACAAGATCCTCAAGGACATCATCGTCAAGAGCAAGACGCTGTCCGGCTTCGATGCGCCCTACGTGCCGGGCTGGGACTGCCACGGTCTGCCGATCGAGCTGAACGTGGAGAAGAAGATCGGCAAGGCTGGCCACAAGGTCGATCATGCCGCCTTCCGCACCGCCTGCCGCGCCTATGCCGCCGAGCAGGTGGCGAAGCAGAAGGCCGACTTCATCCGTCTGGGTGTCAGCGGCGACTGGGAGCATCCCTACCTCACCATGGACTTCCGGTTCGAGGCCGACATCATCCGCGCACTCGGCCGGGTCGCGGCCAACGGCCATCTGACCAAGGGCTTCAAGCCCGTCCACTGGTGCACCGACTGCGGCTCGGCCCTGGCCGAGGCGGAAGTGGAATACGAGGACAAGACCTCGCCCGCCATCGACGTGCGTTTCGCGGTGCTGGACGATGAGGCGCTGTTGTCGCGTTGTCGGGTCGAGCAGGCCGCGGAAGGCTCCGGTCCTCTGTCAGTGGTGATCTGGACCACCACGCCCTGGACCCTGCCGGCGAACCGTGCGGTGGCACTGCACCCGGAGCTGGACTATGTGGTCGTCCAATGCGACGGCCCCCAAGGTATCGAACGCCTCGTGCTGGCCGATGCGCTGTACCAGCAGGCATTGGAACGCTACGGTATCAGCGACTACCGGGTGATCGGCAACTGCACGGGCGCCGACCTCGAAGGCCTGAAACTACAGCACCCGTTCTACGCACACGAGGTGCCGATCATCCTCGGCGACCACGTCACGACGGAGGCCGGTACCGGCGCCGTGCATACCGCGCCCGGCCACGGTCAGGACGACTACGTCGTTGGTCGGCGCTATGGCATCGAGGCCGATAATCCGGTTGGTGCGGATGGCCGCTTTCTGCCGGATACCGAACTCTTCGCCGGCCAGCACGTGTTGTCGGCGAACGACGCCGTCATCGAGACGCTCAAGTTGCGCGGCACGCTGGTGCACGAGGAGAAGATCCGCCACAGCTACCCGCATTGCTGGCGGCACAAGACCCCGATCATCTTCCGTGCCACGCCGCAGTGGTTCATCGGCATGGACCACAACGGCCTGCGTGCCAATGCGCTGCAGGAGATCCAGCAGGTCCAGTGGCTGCCGGGCTGGGGCCGGGCGCGCATCGAGGGCATGGTCGAGAAGCGGCCGGACTGGTGCATCTCGCGGCAGCGTACCTGGGGTGTGCCCATCGCGCTGTTCGTGCACCGGCAGACGGGCAAGCTGCATCCGGATACCCCGCGGCTGATCGAAACAGTCGCCCTGGCCGTCGAGCGTGCGGGCATCGATGCCTGGTTCGAGCTCGATGCCGCCGACCTGCTGGGAGACGAGGCGGCCGAGTACGACAAGGTCACCGATACGTTGGACGTCTGGTTCGATTCGGGCGTGACCCATCACGCCGTGCTCGACCGCCGCCCGCAGCTGGGCCGCCCCGCCGATCTCTATCTGGAAGGCTCCGACCAGCACCGCGGCTGGTTCCAGTCCTCGCTGTTGACCTCGGTGGCGATGACCGGTGCGGCGCCGTACCGCAGCGTCCTGACTCATGGCTTCACCGTCGATGCCAAGGGTCAGAAGATGTCGAAGTCCAAGGGCAATGTGGTCGCGCCGCAGAAGGTGGTCAACAATTTGGGTGCCGACATCCTGCGCCTGTGGGTGGCTGCCACCGACTATCGCGGCGAGATGCATGTCTCGGACGAGATCCTCAAGCGCACTGCTGATGCCTACCGCCGCCTGCGCAACACGGCGCGCTTCCTACTCGCCAACCTCAATGACTTCGATCCGCTGGAACATGCGCTCGCGCCAGAGCAGATGCTGCTGCTGGATCGCTGGGCGGTGGAGCGCGCGCGGCTGCTGCAGCACGATATCAGGCGTGCCTACGAGGACTACGAATTCCATGTTATCTATCAGCGGGTACACAACTTCTGCGCCGTGGACATGGGCAGCTTCTATCTGGATGTCATCAAGGACCGCCAGTACACCTGCCAGACCGACAGCGTGGCACGGCGCTCGGCGCAGACGGCCATGTACCTCATCGTCGAGACATTGGTGCGCTGGTTCGCGCCCATCCTGAGTTTCACCGCCGACGAGATCTGGCGTCACATCCCCGGCGAACATCAGCAGTCGGTGTTCCTCGAGACCTGGTTCGAATTGCCGGAGATGTTCCTCGCCGGTGAGCCGGAAGGTGCGCGCTTCGGCATGGATTTCTGGGGGCAGGTGATCGCGGTGCGCGAGGCGGTCGCGAAAGAGCTGGAGCGTCTGCGCGTGGCCGGTGACATCGGCTCGTCGCTGGACGCCGAGGTCGATCTCTATTGCGGCCGCGAGATCCACGACCTGCTGCTGCGCCTGGAGGATGAACTGCGCTTTGTGCTGCTGACTTCGTATGCGCGCGTACACCTGGTCATGAACCCGCCCGAGCACGGCGAGCACATCACTCTGGCCTCGGGTGACGAGGTCTGGATCACGGTCGCACCGAGCGGGCATGCGAAGTGCGTGCGCTGCTGGCACCATCGTGAGGATGTCGGTCGGCATGCCGGGCACCCCGAACTGTGCGGACGCTGTGTCGAGAACGTTGCCGGCGATGGTGAGCGGCGCTGTTATGCCTGAGGCGGCCGCTGCGCGTTCGGCGTTGCGCTGGTTATGGTTGTCCGCATTCGTGGTCGTCCTCGATCAGGTCACCAAGGTCTGGGCGGAGGCGGCGCTGCAGGGCCACGGCCCGATCGAGCTGCTGTCCTGGTTCAACCTGACCCTGGCCTACAATACCGGCGCGGCCTTCAGCTTTCTCGCCAGCGCCGGCGGCTGGCAGCGTTTTCTGTTCATCGGTATCGGTGCGCTGGCAATGCTGATCATCGTCCTGTGGCTGCGTCGCCTGTCGGCGCACGAGCGGCCGACGGCCAGCGGGCTGGCACTGATCCTGGGCGGCGCGATCGGCAACGTCATCGACCGCGCCCTGTACGGTCACGTGATCGACTTCATCGATTGGCACTACGGCGGCTGGCATTGGCCGGCCTTCAACATCGCCGACTCGGCCATCACCGCCGGCGCGGTGCTGGTGGTGCTGGCCGGGCTGTGGAGGCGTCCCGCGGGCGGTGCGGCGTGATCCCAAAAACGGTATTCGCCACGGAAGCCATTGAAATGAGTTCTCCAGAATGATTCATCCCTCGCAGATCCAGCCGGGCAGCCGCGTACGCCTGCACCTCGCCATCCGGCTCGCCGACGGCACGGTGGCGGAGAGCAGCTTCGACGACGAACCGTTGGACATCGTCATCGGTGCCGGCACACTGGTACCGGGGCTGGAGCTGGCGCTCTATGGTCTGCGCCCCGGCCAGCGTCAGACCGTGACGCTGCACCCCGAGCAGGCCTTCGGGACACACGACCCGGAGGCGGTCGGCTGGCTGCCCCGCGACCGGTTTCCGGCGGACATGAACCTCGAGCCCGGTGCACTGGTCGGTTTCACCGGCGCCGGGGACTCCGAGAACCCCGAGGCCGAAGAGGTCGCGGCCCTGGTGATCGCCGTCGAGGCGGAACGGGTGCAGATCGATTTCAACCACCCCCTGGCCGGCAAGCCCATCATCTTCGAGTCGGAAATCCTCTCCGTGGAGCCGCCGGGAGTGGAGTGAGTGAGGCGTGAGGCGTAAGGCGTGAGGCGTAAGGCGTAAGGCGTAAAAATCTTAGCCACGGAAGCACACGGAACCACACGGAAAGAATTCATTGCAAAAATCCCGTGAAAATACATGGCGAGCCACGGCAACCGGTAGCAAGAGACGGGGCATGCAGACGCCAAGTTGATTCCCGGTGTTTCAATAATAAGTTTTCCGTGTATTTCCGTGTGGTTCCGTGGCTAATACGATTTTGCCTCACTCCTCACTCCTCACTCCTCACTCCTCACTCCTCACTCCTCACGCCTCACTCACTCCAGCCTCACGCCCAGAACCCACGGCTGATCCGTATTTGCCGCTATAATGCCTCGGGCATACTCAATCGGGACACACGTCATGCAGTTGTTGCTCGCCAATCCCCGTGGTTTCTGTGCCGGCGTTGACCGCGCCATCGAGATCGTCGAGCGGGCGCTGGCCCTGTTCGGCGCGCCTATCTATGTGCGTCATGAGGTCGTGCACAACCGCTATGTGGTCGACGATCTGCGCCGTCGCGGCGCGATCTTCATCGAGGATCTGGCGGATGTGCCGGATGGTGCCACCCTGATCTTCAGTGCCCATGGTGTGTCGCGCGCCGTGCAGGAGGCCGCCACGGCGCGCGACCTGCGGGTATTCGACGCGACCTGTCCGTTGGTGACCAAGGTGCACCTGGAGGTTGTTCGGCACGCCAAGGCGGGCCGTGAATGCATCCTCATCGGCCATGCCGGCCATCCCGAGGTCGAAGGTACCCTGGGCCGCTACGACCGTGCCCAGGGCGGAGACATCTATCTGGTCGAGTCCGTGGCCGGCGTGGCGGCAGTCGCGGTACGCGATCCCGACAACCTCGCCTACGTCACGCAGACGACCCTGTCCGTGGACGATACCGCGCGTATCGTCGCTGCCTTGCGCACGCGCTTCCCGGCGATCGAGGGGCCGCGCAAGGACGACATCTGCTATGCGACCCAGAACCGGCAGGACGCGGTGAAGACGCTGGCAGACCGCTGCGATCTGATCCTGGTGGTGGGCTCGAAGAACAGTTCCAACTCGAACCGCCTGCGCGAACTGGCGGAGAACCAGGGCGTGACGGCCTATCTCATCGACGGTGCCGAGCAGATCCAAGCAGAATGGCTGGAGGGAAGGCGGGCCGTCGGTGTCACCGCCGGTGCCTCGGCGCCCGAGCTGCTGGTGCGACAGGTGGTCGAGGCGCTGCAGGCGCGCGGCGCGGAGCTTGCCGAAGAGCAGCGCGGACGGGAGGAGGCGATCACCTTCGCGTTGCCACAGGGCTTGCGTGGCTGATCGGCCAGCGCGAAAAAGGGGGCAGGGGTTAATGAGCCTTACTTAAACTATTTTTGGCCACGGAATCCACGGAACAACACGGAAGGAATTTACTATGGAAACCCAGCATGATCCCCCACGGTTTGGTTTCCCAGATTTACATAATGAGCTTTTTCACCGCTATTCCATTATTTCGAGCCTGATAATACTCATTTCAATCTCGGAAGCACACGGAAGACATTGAAATGACATCGTGTCACGAAGTGCTACCTCAGCACTTGGCAGGCGATGTGGGATGTCATGTGAAGCCCATAATCCTATAACTATTTTTCCGTGTGCTTCCGTGGCAAATATGGTTTTTGGGCTTATGGGACAGTTGTGAACCTTTTCCCGTCGGCTGTCGGCACGCTAGCGGCGCCAGCACTCGGCCGCGCCGAGGCTGCCGCTGGCGCCCTGGGTCCCGGCCTGGGTGAGGCTCAGCATTCCGCAGCGGGCGTCGGCGTTGACCGGCGTTGCCTGTAACGTAAAGCTGCTCGCCGCGACGGCGGACAAGGCGAGGTTGTAGCGCACGGTGCCACCTTCCTTGGGCGAATGGGTGAGGATGGCCGGTAAGGCGACGGCCGTGCCGCCCGGGGTCTGGTGGTAGCGGCCGTTGATGGTGAAAAACCGCTCCATGAACTGTGCCGCCTCCAGCAATACGGCCTGGGCCTCTGCGCGTTGTGACTTGCGCACCTGTTCCTGATAGGACGGGTAGGCGATCGCCGCGAGGATGCCGACGATGGCCACCACGATCATGAGTTCGATCAGGGTAAAACCGCTGGGTGGTCGTTTCTGGCTGGGCATGGGGTCATCCTCACTGCGGCTCGGGCGCCGGTCTGGTTCGTATAATGACGATCTCGGTGATCCGGTCGTTGACCTCGTACACGGATACATCCATATCACGTCGGAGGTCCCTGGCGGTCAGCGGTGTACCGTCGTCGGCATGGATGCTGACGCCGGGTTCGGTCCGATAGCGCTTGCCCGCAATGACGATGTAGTGCGAGGCGAAGCTCCAGTCCTGCAACTGGCCGCCGATCTCCACCACCTTGTCCGCCGCCATCACCATGGTGCCACCGGAGGTCAGCACGAGTGCGCCGAGCAAGCCAATACTGATCAGGGTGTTGCGCATAAATACCCTCCTCCTCAAGCCTATCGAATCTGACGCCAGGACTGCCGGCCACGAGGCAGACCGGGTTCCTCGACGATGGTATGGTTTTCACCGACGTACATGTGACCTTGTCCGTCGCCGTCGGAGATGACGATCATCTCTTCGCCACCGCCCATCTGCAGTCCGCTGACAGTACGGCCATCGGGTTGATCGTCGCCGTCGAACAGACCGTCACCATTGAGGTCGAACACCGGATGGTCGGCGCGCCCGCCTGAGGCCAGCATGATGTCCATCACGAAGCCGTTGCGCCCACCTCGCGTCCCACAGGGATCCTTGTCCGGGATCATCGTGGAGAAGCGCACCCGGTCGCGGGTCGCGCCGGAGAGCAGCAGCGGCCGGCTCACCACCCGCTCACCCACGGCACTGCCATAGATCAGATCCAGGTACCAGCCCTTTTCCGTCGTCATGGCCGTATCCGAGACTTCGCGCAGGGTGTAGCTGCGGCCGTTGGCGGTGGTGTGGTCCCCCTGCCAGGTGATGGACTGCCCCAGCAGTTCTCCGCGTCCGGTGACGGCGGCCCCGTTGTCGTCGACGATTCCGTACAGACTCTGCACCTGCAGGCTGCTGTCGTCCTGGGTGCGGAAGTAACTGCCGGTGCCGAAGGTCACGATCAGTTTGTCCGGGTTGCCGGGCAGGATGGCCACCTCGGGCGCCGCGGTGATCGGCTGCGCGGTACCGCCGGCGTCACGTGCCTGGAACAGTACCTTCCGGTTGGAGCTGTTGGCCCACGTGCTGCTGTTGCCGCTGACCTCGAAGCGCCATAGCTGGCCGCTCAGGTCGCCTGCATAGATCGTGTCGGCCGACAGGTCGGTCATCGACAGCGCCGCGGTGGGTGCGGCCAGTCCGTTGGGGGCGGCGGCCGTGCCACTGCCAGTATCGATCCTGGCGAGCAGCTGCCCGTCGCTGAGACGGACGATGAACAGCATGGCGCGGTGACTGGCGCTGTTGTAGCCGTTGCCGAATACGGCCGCCCATTCGCCGTTGCTCATGCGCACGATTGCAGGCTGGCCGACGCCGTAGCCCAGATCGGGATGGCTGAACTCCCACAGGATGTCACTCGGCCCGAAGCCCTGTGGGCTGGTGACATCCAGGGCGAACACGCTACGGCCGCCCGCGCCCATGCTGCCAACCAGCACGGTCTTCCAACTGCCGCCCCAGTGGGCGTCGCCGACCGTGACGGTACCGTCCACGAAATAGCGGTGGCTGTAGTCCGGCGCCATCACCCGGTTGATGCGGGCGAAGCTGGTGCTGATCCCGGGCAGCAGCAGCTCGCTCGGCACATAGGCGAAGCGCTCGCTGCCGGTCGCGGCGTCGAAGGCGTGCAGCATGCCGTCGTTGGCGCCCAGGTAGAGCATGTTGGGCCGGCTCTGATAGCTCGCGCTGTTGCGGAAGGTCACATAGCTGTCGCCCAGACCGCTCAGCAACCGGTAGCCGAAGTTCTTCTTGCCGGCGAACTGTGGGTTGGAGTTGATGATGTCGCCGAGCAGGCGCGCCTCGCCGCTGTTCGAACGGCTGCGGAACGAGCTGTGTGCCGTCTCGTCGCCATGCAGCCAGGCGATCCGGTTGGTGCCGAGGCCATCGGGGTTGCCGTCGAAGTCACGGTTGAGCGCGGCCTGCTGGTTGGCACCGAGATTGGCCAGCGCCAGGGATACGCCGCTGCCGGTATCGCTGTTGACGGTGACCAGCGTCCGCCCGGCAGGACTTTGTTCGCGCAGCTTCGTCTCGGCACTCCAGGCCACGCTGCCCAGCGTGCCATTGGGATTGATGTGCCGGGCCTGCAACTGGCCCGACCAGTCGGTACTGCGGAACCCGGCGGTATACAGCAGGGTATCGCTCTGCAGCGTGGCCGAGCTCGCCGCGGCCGAGGTGGACGAACTCTCCACCCGCGCGACGATGGTGCTCAGCACCGCGCCCAATTCGTTGGCGAAGGTCACGGGATCGGCCGCGCTGAAGAACCCGCCACGGCTGTTGACCGCGGCATGCAGCAGGTCATCCAGCTTGGCGCTGTTGCTGGAGGTTGGATTATCCCAATCGATGGTGGCGTGCGAGGTGATGGCAGCAAAGGCGTCATCAGGGTTCTGCGCACCGCTGACGCCGAGGCCGACACCGAAGGTCACCATGTGCTGCCAGAAGGCCGGGTTGGCGGCGGTGGTCGGTACCTCGTTGGTCAGGTCGGTGCGCAGGTCATTCTTCCAGTAGTACATGGCGACGTCGGCCAGGGTGTTGCTGTAACCGTCGGTGAACGGGGATACCGCCTCGTAGGTGTAGGACTGGTCGTTGGGGCCGGTGATCGCAGTACCGGCTGTGCCGTCATTGTTGTCACCGGCGTCGCCACTGACGTCACTTCCCGACCAGTAACCATCGGTCATGAGGATGCTGAAGTTCTGTCTACACTGCAGGTGCGCGCTGGCGTTGTCGGTACCCGGCATGGCACCCCAGGGGCCACGGTTGTCGGTTCTCGAAAAATACTGACCGACGTCATTCAGTGCCCGGCGCAGGGGTGTGCCCGAGTTGGGGATGGTGTGGCCGTAGAGCCGGTCGAAAAAACTGATACGATCGCTGCCTGTGA
This sequence comes from Gammaproteobacteria bacterium, assembly GCA_019911805.1. NCBI lineage: Bacteria > Pseudomonadati > Pseudomonadota > Gammaproteobacteria > Gammaproteobacteria bacterium. The sequence continues at coordinate 3,740 of JAIOJV010000075.1, read as the reverse complement.
AGGGCCGTACCCCGTCAATCACGGTGCGTGTGCTGACCCCGTCGACAGACGTGCTGCCTTTGTTGATGGCCGCGAAGCCGACGCGCATGCCCTCGCCCTGTTCGGCGAAGGCCTTGCCGATGCCGGCGCGGGCGGCCAGGACGCGGGAGCGGTAATAGGTGTACCAGTTGGCGAAGTTCTGCATCTCCTCGGCGTAGGTGCAGGTGGGTGCGGCAGCACAATCGGTGCGGTCTTCGCGGCCGTGACCTGTGTAACTGGTCGTAGTAGAGCGGATCTCAACCTTGGTGTAGTTGTTCCAGTCTGTTTCACTGCCGCCGTTGTGCCAGAAATAGGTGGCGGGCCAAAAGGTTTTAGTACCATTATTGCAGCCGCTGGTAGTGCACCAATAATTGCTGTTGTAGTTACCATTGTCGACCGTGAGATCCCGGCAATAGGCAGCGGTCGTGCCGGTCCGTTCTGGGTTGTGCAGGGCACAACTCGGTACGGCCGGAGGATACAGTGAGCCATCATAGCGTGACCAGGGTGTATAGGTGACCGACGGGTTGTAGTAAAGGGTGTTGACCTGTGGTGAGCGCGCACGCGCATTATAGGATTCATTATCATCAACTGTGGGGACACGGTTGCCGTAGTCGCTACCACCATAGATTCCACTGGCACGCGGGAAGACGTAACGTGCATCTTGGTAAATAAGGCCATCCGGCATCAGCTCGAACTGCATCGACCCCGAGTCATCGAGGATGAACATCAGGTTGGGATCGACACTGGCGGTGAGAAAGAGCGGGACATTGGCGATGTCGACCGCCGCCTGCGCGGGCAGGCCGGTGCCCAGACCGAGGGCCAGACCCAGGTTCAGCCCCAGGCTGAGACCCAGGCTTTTGAACCGCTGTCCGTTGTGCTGCGGGATGCCGTTGGTGTGCATGATCTCTCTCCCACTATCGGTTGTGCCGATCTTCTGTGCAGCGCCCCGGCCCCGAGGGGTTGGATGGCCCCCGGCCGTGCGGCACGATGAACTCAGTCGAGTCGCTTGAACATGGTCTGCAGGATGACGATGGACGTATCCGCGCTGCCAACCCCGCGGGCCGTCACGGGATAGAAGTCTTCGACCGTCATACTGGTTGCCGTCACGCCATAGATGACCTGTTGCGACGGCTGCACATAAAACACCGGGTCGTTCGCCAGCTCGGGCGTGAAGCCGGCCACGTTGCCGCTGGATGTGCCGCCGTCCCAATCCCGCAGCAGGCCCGGGGCGACCAGGTCCTCGAGCGGCGTCGCGGTATCCGCGGTGGCCTTGTTGGCGGCCACTGCGATCCAGGTCTCACCACCGCGCAGGGCGGCCTCGGCGGCCTGCAGGGCCAGGTTGCGGTCGCGCGTGTTGCCCGCCATGCGCTCCTGCAGCGTGGTGCTCTGCATGGAGGTGACGCCGATCAGGGTCATCAGCAGCAGGAAGATGAGGCTGACGATCAGCACGGCCCCACGCTGGCGATCGGCCAGGCCCGGGGTGTAGAGGGTGGAAACGCTGGTCTGCATGGATCTGGCCCTCACGGGACGCGGTTTCTGAGTGCGATGGTGGTGTTGACTACCTGCCGCAGATGGCCGTCGGCGGTCGCCGTCGCGTTGCTGCCGGCCAGGGTGTGGGTGGCCGCGCCGCTGATGTCGTCACCGCGCCCGGTGGCCCGCATCAGCAGTGCGATCCGTACACTGGTGACGCGCCGCCAGTCATTGACGGCGTCGGCGGTCACATAGCTGTCCACGATGCGGTCGGCGTTGGTATCGATGCCGTACAGTATCTGCATGTTCTCCACGCCCTCGACCACCTCCTCGGCGGCACCGGCGGCCGCACTGTTGCCACCCGTGATGCCGAGGGGGCGGCGGAACAGCCCGGGGGGGCTGTCGGGGGCATCGTTGCGCTTGCCGACGTAGTAGATGAAGCTTTCGAGCTTGACGGCATGGCCGTTCGGCTGCGTCAGGACGTTCGCGGTCGCACTGTTGCCGGGCGAGCACCCGGTGGAGAGCGTCGCATCGACGGAGGTGCCGCTGCTCGTGTCGACGCTGCAGGCCTGGACCCAATCGATATTCTGGCAGTCGCTGAGCAGCAGGATGTCACCGGCACCGAAGCTGGCGTTGGGCGTGGTGTTGACGACCAGGGCACCGCTCGCGCCCGGGGTGATGCTGTTGATGGTCGCCAGGTTGCTGTCGCCGCGCCAGATGCGCACGATGTCCGACCCTGGCAGCGCCATCGTCGCCGCATCCAGTACCGCACCGCCGGATGTGGTCCAGCCGCCGGCACTCGCGTCAGCGACCGCGGCATTGGCGACGGGCAGGGCGAAGCTATCGCCCGGCGCCGTGCCGTTGGCCTCCCAGCCCTGGATGCCGGCCCCCGGATCGAATGACGAGGGCGGGCCGTTCAGAGTGCTGTTGACGGTGGGGACGAAGGCCGTGCAGCCCAGGTTGCCGGCCATACGGACGTCGAAGTGGAGTGCGTCGATGGCGAAGCGTGCATTCTCCTGGACCCGCGACAGGGCGTCCTGGAAGCGATAGGTCTGTTTGCTGCCGAGGAACAGCTGGATGATGCCGGTGGTCAGGACCAGGCCGATCACCAGCGCAACCATGATCTCGACCAGGGAGACGCCACGCTGGGCAGGCCGGCGGCCGGCAGACGGGGTGTGTGGCTGCTTCATAGACGTGTCACCATTTCAAAGACCTGCGGGGCCTCGGCGCCTCGGCTGTCGTCCCAGCGCACGCGGATGGTGAAGACATCGCCGGCACGGGCGATCTCGCTGTCGCCGTTCGCCAGCACGGTCGTCACCCGGGCGCGCCAGGTGTTGAGATCGTCCTGGGCGATACCGCCGCTCGAGGAGGCGGCGCCGTAGGCGAGGTCATAGCCGCCGGCGCGCGCCACAGTGACGTTGGCACGCATGGCGTCGACGATCTCGTAGGCGAGATTGGTGGCCTGGGTACGCACATAGGCACTTTGATTGTTTCTCAGCGAGGCGCCCTGCAGACCGGCCAGCCCCAGCAGACCGATGGCGAGAATCAGCACGGTGATCAGGATCTCGATCAGTGAGAAGCCGTTGCTGCGCACACCGTGACGGGGTGTCGGGATGTGCGTGGACGGTGGGCGTTTCAAGGCGCTCATGAACATGCCTCTGTAGTGATGCTGGCGCGGCCGGTGTTGGTGATGCTGATGTCGCGGGCGCGGCCGGCGTCGCCCGCGGTGCAGTCCTGCGGCTGCAAGCGGATGGTGACGGTGGTGTTGGGCGTGGCCTTGTGCCCCTGCCCGTTGAACACCAGGGTCGACACCCCGCCGGAATTCACGTTCATCTGGCGCATGGCGCCGAACTCGCGGAGGTTGTCGGCGGCGCTGGCACAGCCGCCGCCGAGGTGCACACACCAGCCGTTCTGAAAGCCACCACTGGCTGCCGTGACGCTGATGTTGGCGCCGCGCTTGATTGCCTCGCTGCGGGCCAGATTGAGCGCGCCGACCAGGCCGTTGGCCTGGGTCGCCACACGGTTGTTCTGGAGTATGTTCTGAAAGGATGGCAGGCCGACCGTGAGCAGAATCGCGGCGATGGCGAGGGTGATCATCAGCTCGACGAGCGTAAATCCGCTGTGCGTTTTCATGGCTTCTCTTCTACTCCACCGATGGGGCGGTTGTCCGCCGGTTCCCGATGAACCGGCCGGATCGGCCGACGAGCGGCAGCGGCCGGGGGTCAGGGCGTTACGGACGGGGAGTTACGAAC